>NZ_CP014640.1 GCF_001653975.1 Candidatus Chlamydia sanziniae | reverse complement strand
GGAAAAACGGCATTCGCGATAGATATAGCGTTATACTTGTCTTTAGAACAAAAAAAATCTGTAGGATTCATTTCTTTAGAAATGAATCCTGGTCAAATTGTAGAGAGAATGATCTCTAATCTAAGTGAAATTTCTTGTGAGCAATTGAAACGCGGGAGTTTTTCTACTAATGCTTTGGGGAAAATTGAAGCGATCAGTGCTGCGATGCAGGGAGCTAATTTTTTTATCTGCGATGGTAAATGTTCTGAACTTAAATCTCTAATTGATCAGGCAAGGGTTTTAAAAGACATTTATAATATAAATGTCTTGTTCATTGATTATATTCAACTTATTAGATCAGATAAACGAAATGAAAATAGACAAAACGAAATTGCAGAAATTTCAAGAAGTCTAAGAGCATTAGCAACAGAGCTTGAAATCCCTATAGTATGTTTGTCTCAATTATCTAGAAAAGTAGAAGATAGAAGTGAAAAACGTCCTTTGCTATCGGATCTAAGAGATAGTGGTCAGATAGAACAAGATGCCGACGTAATATTACTTTTATATAGAAAAGATTACTATTCTCAAGAAGCCACTAAAGGATTGGCAGAAGTTATTATAGGAAAGAATAGACACGGTGCTGTTTTCTCAGCTCATTTAATTTTTAATTCATCTATAGGTAAATTTTATAATCAAAAAGAAGCATGGTAAAAACAGATCATCAAATTATAAGAAGCTCCTTGCATCTAGAAAATCAAAAGTTTGGAAGAAAACCTCGAACCATAGATAACCAATTGGATTTCTTAACTTCTGTATGTACAGAATCAAAAATAGAAGTCATTGGATTAGATCTACAACCCTCACATTATCACGCTTTAGCAGCAATTCAGAGGTTATTATCAGCAACTAATTATAGGGGAAACGCAGAAGGATCTTATTTGTCCAGAGAAACCAACACATTTAAATTTGAAGGTATAATTCCCCGCATTAAGTTTAGCAAAGCTGAATATCTAGAAGCCTACGGAGTAAAAAAATATAAAACTGCGAGAAATAAACAAGAATTTGGAGGAAAAGAAGCTCTTATTTCTCTAGAAGCTTTATATCATTTAGGAAACGAACCTCACTTAATCGTAGCAACGAGAAAACGTTGGAATAAAGGAGAAGAAGTCGTGGATCGATACCAAACGTTTTCTCCTATTCTACGAATATGTGAAGGATGGGAAGGACTGACTCCAAAAGAAAACAAAGCTTTAGATGAAGGACCTTTCTTAAATCTAATTTCAACAAAACACAAAGGTTTTATTATAGAACCCTGTCCTATCATTGTTGATCAAATAGATTCTTATTTTGTTCTAAAGCCTGCCAATATGTACCAGGAAATAAAATTGCGATTTCCAAATGCATCCAAATTTACATATACATTTCTAGATTGGATTGTTAGCACAGCCACAAGAAAGAAAATGAGCAATCCTAATATTAAAGAATGGCCAGATAAATTAGAAATTGGCTTTGAAAATCTTTCCTATACTTTAAGAATGAATAGATACATTACTTCGAGGAATTGGAAGAAAATAGAAATAGCTATCAACCGATGTATCGAAATAGCTATTGAATTGAAATGGTTAATAAGACACGAAAGAATTCAGGGGAAAACGATTTCGAAAAAAGAAGTCTTTTTTCTGAATAAAGGTAAATTCCAGAAGATATCTACAGATAGAACTATATCAACAAATATAAACTAACTATTGCCTCTCAAAATAATTTAAATTAAAAATTCAAAATAAAAAGAGTTTTTAATTATGGGAAATTCAGGTTTTTATTTGCAAGATACACAAAACAGTGTTTTCGCCGATAACATACGCCTTGGTCAAATGACTACTATTTTAAAAAAAGACGAAATAATTATTGGCACAGATGCATTGCCTACAGTAACTAAGTTTTCAGGCAGTGATGGGATCACAATCACCACAGATTCGAATTCAACTCTACCCATGACTACTAAATTTTCTTTAGACATGGATATTATTTCCAAAGCCGTCTTAGAAAAGATTATTGATGAATTGGTTTCAGACATCGTAAAAAACATTACACAAAGTCTAATAGAAGAAATTCTTCAACGTATACATACAGACCCAATTTTTAGTTTTTCTAGGGCTTTTAAAACTATCGAAATTAATAAAAGCATTCAATGCAATGGCTTGTTTACTAAAGAAAATGTAAATACGCTTGTTGGTGGAACAGAGATAGCTACATTTTCCGTAGTACCAGAAAATCCTAACAGTATGTTCATCATCTGTGCTGATATTGTAGTCTCTAGAATGGAAGGTACTGTTGTTTCAGCTCTAGTTAAAGAAGGAGATACAAAACCGAATGCTATTAGTTACGGATATTCTGCAGGATACCCTAATGTGTGTTCTTTAAGAACAACCGTTCCAAATATAACAACCGCACCCGTAAATTTTTCACTAAGAATTGGTGGCATGGATAGCGGTGTAGTGTGGGTAAATGCTATGCCAAATGGGGACAAAATTTTGGATACAAATACAATATCTAAAATTATTGTCTTAGAAGTAATACCACAAACAAACGGTTAGAATAAAAGGTTTTGTACATAAAAATTAGTTCATATTTTTATTGTGTAATTTTTATTAGCTCTTATATAAAAACAATATAAGTCTATTTACTGGAGAGATTATGTATAACGAACAAAGCATGAAAAACAATTTCATTAGGATAGTAAAAGACGTCGAAAAAGATTTTCCTGAATTAGATATCAAGATGAAAGTATATAAAGAACGCGTGACTTTTTTAAATTCTCCAGCAGAACTTTACCATAAAAGTATATCTGTTATACTTAACTTGTTGAATCAGATTGAATTATCTTTAAATCTATTTCCTAATTCTCCAGTAGTTGAAGAATTAGAGAACAATAGTTTGAAACTAAAAAAAGCCTTGATCATGCTGATTTTATCAAGAAAAGACATGTTCTCAAAACCAGAATAAAATAACATTTACTCTAACGTTGGAGTATGTGTGAAAACAATAGTATTTTGCTCGTTTAAAGGAGGGACAGGGAAGACTACTTTATCCCTCAACATTGGAAGTAATCTAGCTCAATATAATGGTAAGAAAGTTTTGCTTGTGGATCTAGATCCACAAGCAAACCTAACCACAGGACTTGGCATAAGATCTACTAGTCAATATGGTCTAGACAATATTTTTAGGAATACTGCTGCTATATATGATGTAATTCACTCAACGAAGATAGAAAATTTGGACATTATTCCTTCAAATATCCTTCTAGAAAGTCTTAGAGGCATTAATCAAGATGTTAGCTTAACAGTGCACCATCTATATTTAGCTTTAGAAAGGGTAAAGGAAAAATATGATGTCTGTATTTTGGATACTCCTCCAAGTTTAGGAATCTTAACTCAAGAAGCATTTCTGGCTGCTACCCATTTAGTAATCTGTTTGACTCCAGAGCCTTTTTCTATATTAGGATTACAAAAAATCAAAGAATTTTGCTCTACAGTTAATTCAGGATTATCTTTAGAAGTTTTAGGAGTGGTTTTGTCTTTTTGGAATGAAAGGAACTCAACTAACGTAACATATCTTAATATTATCGAATCGATATACAAAGATAAGATTTTATCTAGCAAAATACGAAGAGACGTAGCATTAAGCCGTGCTCTTTTAAAGGAAACCTCAGTATCTAATGCATACCCTAGTTCTAGAGCTAATAAGGATATCTTAAGCTTGACAAAAGAATTAGGGAACAAACTTTTTAATACACAGTAATTGCTCCGGAAAATTTCGTGAATAAATTGGTTAAAGAAGCTGCTCTTTTTTTTCAAAAAAACCAAAAAAGTTTGGAGGAAGAATTTCAAAAAAAAAACATGTCTGAGAGTACTTTTATTGTTTCCCTTAATCCTAATGAGTCGGAGCAATTAAACAATCTTTTTGTAGATGAAGTAGCCAGTTCTTGTAAGGATTATAGCAAAATCCTTCATTCTATAAAAACATTGACGTGTCAAATTAAATCCATACAAAAACAACACGTGTTGTTAATTGGAGAAAAAATTTATAAAGCTAGAAAGTTGTTTCAAATACTAGGATCATCTGAAGGAACATTTTCTTCGTGGATTGACTTAGTATTTCATACAAAGTCTTCAGCCTATAATGCCTTAGCTTATTATGAGCTATTTATCAATCTTCCAAACAAAGAATCACAATGTCTATTACAATCCATACCATACAAGGCAGCTTACTTGTTAGCTTCTAGAAAAGGACCTATAGGAGATAAAATAACGGTGATTAAGAAAATACAGGGTTTATCAAATACGGCTGCTATTGCTTTGTTGAATAAATATCTTCCATCACTTAGGGAAGCACATTCAGATTGCCTTGATTCCGAGGTGTTAGCTAACAAGCTTATATCGAATAAACTATTAGACTTATTGAAAATAGTAAGTTGTGATGTTCGTCTTTCTCCCTATAATTTAAATCTCCTCCAACAGCTGTTTAACAGCACGATTCAAGAAAAAGATAAATAAGGCTGATCTTGATCAGCAGTACGCATACGTAAAAGTATTTAAATACTTTTTAAATAATTTAGCCCCATAAAATCTCGAGATAAAATGCAACTTTAGGTGGTAGACCTTGCAACTTTAGGTGGTAGACCTTGCAACTTTAGGTGGTAGACCTTGCAACTTTAGGTGGTAGACTTTTGAAAAGAAAACACTTAGACTGCACAAACTTATACATTAAGGGATGTTGGGACTAAGTATGAGCAATTTAAGTCACTTTCATAGAAGCAGATTGTTTCTAACAGTATTTGAAGCTACTAGTGTGTGGTTAGCAACTTTATCTCCAATTACTGGGAAAAACTACTCTTCAGGAATTAAGTTTCTTGTAGCTAATGGTATTTTAAATCCATTAATGAAATTGGAAGACTTAACATGCGTGGATCATTCCGATATTTTATATAAAATTAAATCTTTGACACACACTCATAATGGAAAATCTATCTCTGAAGCTTCGAGACAAGCAAGAGCTGCTTGCTATATTTCTTTTACTAAGTTTCTATGCAGACTTACTAAAGGAATGATTAAACAGGCAGTCCCGTCTAGAGATTTTGGTAGCGCGACATTTTATAAAATTAGAGACAAAGTAAAAACAGAATTTATTTCTAAGAGAGAATGGTTATTATTTTGTGATTCCTTAAAAAAAATTAGCTATCGTGATTACTTGATAGGAAAATTAATAATACAAGGAGTACGAAAGTTGTCAGAAGTAGTTTCTGTGCGCACTGAAGATGTTTCTTTTTCACAGAATCGGATCTCATTTAAAATAAAGAAAAGGCAAAACAGGATACGAGAAGTAAAGGTGACTTATCCGACTTTTTTGATGGAAGAGCTAAAAGAATACATTGGTTCCAGAGAAGGCTGGGTGTTTGTTTCAGATGAAGGACAGAGGGTTGCTATTAACCAGATTTACTATTATTTTAAGTTAGCTGAAAATGATATTCAATTACCTGTTAAGGTTACACCACATGTACTCCGTGCTAGCGCTTTAGCCTATTTAAAGAGAAGTGGTTTTGCGGATGTGGATATTATGAGAATTTCATGTTTGTCTTCACCAGAAATGATGTTAGCCTACGATAGTTTATCTGAAACTAATTTAACTACGCAATTACCGCTTATTTTTTGATATAATTTTAATTATAAAAAAGGTTAAATTAATGTAATTTTTTGCGACGCATTATTTGATCGTGCAGATTTATCATACGCATAAATCATCTTCGATGAAGAGTGTCCTGTAATCTTCATTATATCTGAATCTGAACATCCAAAATGTTTGTATTCGGTCACCGCGGTTACGCGAAGTACGTGTGGTGTAACTTTAAAAAGAATACCAGCTAGTTTTCCAGCTTTAGCAAACGAACTAGCCACCTGTTTTAGTCCGACAGATTTTCCTGGTTTAGTAATGAACACAATTCCAGAACGATTTTTTATGTAAAGACTTAGTAAGTTCATGAATCTTTGAGGATATGTGATAACAGTTATTTTTTCTAATCCACGGCTTTTTGTTTGGAAGAAAGAAATGGTGCCATCTTGAAATGATATTTGATTAGTTGTTAAGATGAGAACTTCGCTAACTCGCTTAGCTCCTTGTAAAATAGCTTGAGCAATTAACCAGTCACGATAATTAATCGTTTTCAATTTTGTGAGAAAAAGCTGTTTATTTTCTCTATTCATTGCATGAGTTTTGACAAGATCCCTAACTTTGTAAAACGTCTTTGTAGATTCTTGGTGTGATGGTTGAGCTATATTTATCAGTCCTGAGGTTGCTCTATGTAAAAATTTGGTTAAAGAAATGTAACAAGCAGCTCTTACTTGTTTTGTCCCTTCGGACCAAGGGATTATTTCTGTAGGTAGTTGTTTAATTGAGTCTATAATAATATTGTGATTGAGCAATGAAAATTCTTGTAATGACATTGTTAGGGATAAAAATCCAAGCTTGCTTAACGCAAGCATTGCTCCTTTATAAGATCTTGCTGTATGACTGTTTAGAGAAGTTATCCACGTGGAGATAGCTTCTTCTAGTGTAATCTTTTTCAGTTCACCCCAAATATATTCAATCTTTACTCGTTGAACCTCATGATGGGATACATTATCAGGTAATGTTTGTTTAAGAATATGTGTTAAATTGTTGTGCAATGAAATCTCTTTACGCACAGAAAACCTAATGATATAAGTTATCGATTTTTACCTGATTATGGAAATAATCAGGTAAAATATAACATTTTTCTCGAATGTTTGAAAATTTTTCAATGTGATTTATTATGACAAGCTCCCAAGAAGAGAAGGAATACTTAGATGCGGAATTTTTTGTACTAGGTCAGGCTATTAACTACACGGAAAATGCTCAAGCGATTGTATCTCGTTTATCTGAAGAACATTTTTCTTTTTATAACCATAAGAAAATATTTGGGTTTATTAAAATTCTGCTAAGAAAACGTGAAACTGTTTCAATTGCTTTATTATGGGAAGAAATTAAACAACAAAATTACGATACACAATTAGACGTTTCCTATTTAATACAAATGTCGCAAAGCGCTGATATTTCAATAGATTTGAATCATCACATTGATTTTTTACACGAAAAACACACAAACAATCTTTTAAAAGAATTTTTAGACACATCTTATAATGATTTTACTAGATATCCTAACAGACGGTCACCGTTTACTCTCATAGATCAATTTAAAGAGCATTTAGATGTCATTCACAGCAAGATTTCCCATCCTAGAAGGAATTTTATAGGTAAAACAGTTTATAATATTTTAAAAGGAGATTTTCAAACACCAGGACTATTAGAAAAAATACGAGCAATACATGCGTATAAATTAGAAAATAAAAAAGACTTTATAGACGGATTATTAACTGGATATGCAGCTATAGATGAGCAGAGCACGTTATTATGTAATGGTAGTTTTGTTGTAATAGCTGCTCGACCTTCTATG